>NZ_JAMYLO010000002.1:0-37500 GCF_040318075.1 Mesorhizobium sp. M1328
GCGATGATCTGCTCTTCCGTAAACCGCTTTCTCTTCATCAGTCCGTCCTTCAATCGAGGCCGGACTCTAATCTCAGATGGAGGAAATTACCCGTGGCAGGTCAATGGATATCCACCCTGTCGCAGTCATCATCGCGCGGGTCACCTATCTTCTGGCACTGGCGCCGGTGCTGAACCAGCGCTCTGGATCCCTGTCGATTCCCGTCTACCTCGGCGATGCCCTGCAACTGTCAATCAGCCGCATGCTAACCGACAAAGAGTTGACAATACGCGTTCCGCCGCCGGCAGCTGGCGACGGTCAAAGCGGTGAGCCCAATGGCAGTGGAGGCGAAAAACTCGATTTCCCTGAAGTGTTCTGTCGTGACCCGGCGTTGTTCGACAAAGCAATCGAGAGGATGCGCTCCGGTTCAGAGCAGAATATGACACGCCCGCAGGTCGAGCAGGCGCTGGCCCGGATTACCGAGCAGCATTACGCGGCAATTCCGACCGCCGGGGCGTTTCGCCAAGAAGGCCTAACAGAAGAGCAGAAACGCGGCATCGAAGATCTTGGCAAGACCTATTTGGTCTTCGACCGGTTGCGCCGCGAAGGACGTGACACTGTGTGGGCCTACGTGGCGCGCAATCTTTCACGCCCACTCTTCTTGTCGGCATCTGGCGGTTGGGCCAACGTTATAGTCGGTAATCCACCTTGGGTCGCTTTCAGACATATGAGCGCCGACCTGCAGGTGCGTTTTCGCGATCTCTCGAAAAGCGAGCGAGTTTTCGTCGGTGGCAAACTATCAACCCAGAACGATCTCTGCGCACTCTTCACGGTCCGCGCCGCATCGCTCTATCTGCGTTCCGGCGGCAAGCTGGCCTTCGTGTTACCGCTGGCGGCACTGACGCGGGGCCAATTTGAGAAATTTCGCTCCGGCATTTTTGAAAGCGTCAGGTTACGGTTCGATGAGACCTGGACAATGGACGATAGGGTGCAGCCACTGTTTCCGGTGCCGTCCTGCGTGATTTTTGCGACCAAGCGCCGCGTGGGTCAGCAGATGACGGAGAAAATCGTTCGTCGCGCGTATTCGGGCTCGCTGCCATATAGAGATGCGCCGGAAGATATCGCCGATGCAAGGCTCACCGTTGACGAAATGCCCGGTGATCTGACCGAGGCCACCTTTACTGGCGGCTCGGTCTATCGCAAGCAATTTCGGCAGGGTGCCACTCTAGTGCCACGCTTTCTCTGCTTCGTCGAAAGAAGGAATCTCGGCGCGCTCGGCGCCGACCCCAATGCGCCCTATGTCGTCAGCCGGCGTTCCACGCAAGAAAAGCCGCCTTGGAAGAGCCTGCCGGGGCTCGAGGGACGCGTGGAGAAGGAGTTCTTGAGACCGGTTCTGCTTGGTGAAAGCATTCTGCCATATCGCGTCTGGAGGCCCTTCGAGGGCGTGATCCCAGTGACGGCTAAAGGCGAGATGCTCTCTTCCGACACCGCACTTAATCGGGGATACCAAGGGATTGCTGAGTGGATGCGAGAAGCGGAGGCCACTTGGAAGGCCAATGCGTCCGAAAGCAACTCGCTATCGCTCAAACAACGCTGGGACTATCATGGGGAACTATCGTCGCAATTTCCGGTTGCCCCGATGCGAATTGTTTATGCAGCCTCTGGGACAAATCCCGCTGCCTGCATACCATAGAAGCTGCAATAGAGCATAAACTGTATTGGACTGCGATCCGTGACCGCGACGAAGGCGGCTACCTAATGGCGCTTATCAATTCAGAGACCGTGCGCGGTCGAATTGAGGCGATGCAATCCAAAGGCCAGTGGGGAGCGCGTGATTTTGACAAGGTGGTATTCAATCTGCCGATCCCGCGTTTCGATCCGGCCATTAGGCTTCACACCGAACTGGCCGGCGCCGCAGCCAAAGCTGAAGAGATCGTCGCCTCTGTCGACATCGCCGAAACTGCCGGCTTCCAGCGCGCCCGAGGGATGATACGCGATACATTGAAAGAGGCCGGCGTGGCGCAGAAGATCGACGCGCTTGTAGCGCAGTTGTTGGATGGAAGCTGAGCGGATGCCCGGCAGAAATCAACTCGACCTTTTTGGCGCCGAAGAACAGTCCGACCTGTTCGACGAAGATGCGCCTACGGTTTATTATCACGGCGATCCGGATCGGGTGCGTGCGCGATTGCACAGGCTTATCGCGGAGGCGCGCAGTGCGGAAACGCTGCCTTGGGATCAGGATAGCGTCCGGCTCTACCGCAAGATCGTGCCACAGATGGTGCTTTGGCTGCCTGAGGAAGAGGCTGCGCAGTTGAAGTTCGAGTTCGAAGCCGAGATGGAGCGGCTTAAGGCGGCATGAATCAGCTTTCGCTTTTCGAGCCCGAACATGCCGTCACTGCGCCTCGCGCTCCTAACGTCGCCTATATCCGCAAGCACCTCAACCGACTGCTTCAGCTTGCCCGCAAGGCTGAGCGGCTGCCATGGAGCGGAGCCGAGGCAGCTAGCTGGGAGAAACTGTTTCCGGAGCTGACGCTGTTGCTTCCGCGGGAAGAAGGCGAGGCTTTGCGGGCTGCTTTTGCGTCGGAGTTGGAACGGCTTAAGGCCTAGGCCGGCGGGACAGCGCCCCCCTCTGGCCTGCCGGCCATCTCCCCCTCAGGTGGGGAGATTGGCTACTCGCAAACGCCGGCTCTGCCCCTCATCCGCCCCTTCGGGCACCTTCTCCCCGTGAACGGGGCGAAGGAAGTGGGCGCTTTACGCAAACGCGCCATGACAATGCTTATACTTCTTGCCCGACCCGCACGGGCAGGCTTCGTTGCGGCCGACCTTGCCCCAGGTGGCCGGGTTCTTCGGGTCGCGGTCTTCGGGGGCGACGATGGCATTGGTCTCCTGGCGGACCAGCACGGCCGTCTCGCCGCCTTCGAAATCGTCTTCGCCGGTGCTGCCGTCGATATGGCTGCCGAACATGTCGGGGGCCTCGGGCGGCGGCGCGTCGGCCGCCTGGCGGACCAGTTCGACGCGCATCAATTGCGCGGTGACGGCCTGGCGCAGATTGCCCAGCATCGCCTGGAACAGCTCGAACGCTTCGCCCTTGTACTCCTGCAGCGGATCGCGCTGGGCATAGCCGCGGAAGCCGACGACCGAGCGCAGATGGTCGAGATTGACGATGTGCTCGCGCCACAGATGGTCGAGCGTCTGCAGCACCACGGAGCGCTCGACGTAGGTCATCACGTCGGGGCCGAAGCGCTCGGCGCGCTCCTTGGCGGCGGCCTCGGCGGCCTGGCTGATGCGCTCGCGGATGTCGTCCTCGGCAATGCCTTCTTCCTTGACCCAGTCCTCGACCGGCAGATCGAGATTGAGGAACTCGGCGATCTCGGCCTTGAGACCGGCGACGTTCCACTGCTCGGCATAGGCGTTTTCGGGGATGTTCTTGGCGACGATCTCCTCGATGACGCCTTCGCGCATCTCGGTGATGGTCTCCGACAGGCCTTCGCCGTCCATCAGCTCGATGCGCTGTTCGAACACCACCTTGCGCTGGTCGTTGGAGACGTCGTCATATTTCAACAGGTTCTTGCGGATGTCGAAGTTGCGCGCCTCGACCTTCTTCTGCGCCTTCTCCAGCGCCTTGTTGATCCACGGGTGGATGATCGCCTCGTCTTCCTTGAGGCCGAGCTTTTGCAGCATGCCGTCCATGCGCTCGGAACCGAAGATGCGCATCAGGTCGTCCTGCAGCGACAGGAAGAATTTCGAGCGGCCAGGATCGCCCTGGCGGCCTGAGCGGCCGCGCAACTGGTTGTCGATGCGGCGCGATTCATGGCGCTCGGTGGCGAGCACGTAAAGACCGCCGGCGGCGAGCGCCTTTTCCTTCAGCCGGGCGATGTCGTCGCGGATTTCCTTTTCCCTGGCCTCGCGCTCGGGGCCGGCCGGCATGTCGCCAAGCTCCTCGGCGATGCGCATGTCGGCATTGCCGCCGAGCTGGATGTCGGTGCCGCGGCCGGCCATGTTGGTGGCGATGGTGATGGCACCGGGCTTGCCGGCCTGGGCAACGATCGCCGCCTCGCGCTCGTGGTGGCGGGCGTTCAGCACCTCGAAATCCTTGAAACCTTCCTTGCGCAGGCGTTCGGCCAGCTGTTCGGACTTTTCGATCGAGGTGGTGCCGACCAGCGTCGGCTGGCCCTTGGCGCGGGCTTCCTTGATCTCCTTGACGATCGCCTTGTATTTCTCCTCGACCGTCCGGTAGACCTCGTCGTCTTCGTCAAGGCGGATGACCGGCAGGTTGGTCGGGATCTCGGTGACGTCGAGATTGTAGATGTTGGCGAATTCCTCGGCCTCGGTCAGCGCCGTGCCGGTCATGCCGGCGAGCTTCTTGTAGAGGCGGAAATAGTTCTGGAAGGTGACCGAGGCGAGCGTCTGGTTCTCCGGCTGGATCGCCACATGCTCCTTGGCTTCGAGCGCCTGGTGCAGGCCCTCCGAATAGCGGCGGCCGGGCATCATGCGGCCGGTGAACTCGTCGATGATGACGATCTCGCCGTTGCGCACGATGTAGTCCTTGTCCCGCTGGAACAGCCGGTGCGCCTTCAGCGCGTTGTTGACGTGGTGGACGATGGCGACGTTCTCGACATCGTAGAGCGACTCGCCCTTGAGCAGGCCGGCATCGCGCAGCATGTTCTCCAGCTTCTCGGTGCCTTCCTCGGTGAAGATCGAGGTCTTCTGCTTCTCGTCGATCTCGTAGTCCTGCGGCTGCAGCTGGATGATGAAGGTGTCGATGGTGTTGTACATTTCCGAGCGGTCCTCGAGCGGACCGGAAATGATAAGCGGCGTGCGGGCCTCGTCGACCAGGATGGAATCGACCTCGTCGACGATCGCGTAGCTGTGACCACGCTGCACCATCTGGGCGCGCTCGTATTTCATGTTGTCGCGCAGATAGTCGAAGCCGAGCTCGTTGTTGGTGGCGTAGGTGACGTCGGCGGCGTAGGCGACGCGGCGCTCCTCGTCGGACAGGCCATGGACGATGACGCCGACCTTAAGGCCGAGGAATTTGTAGACGCGGCCCATCCATTCGGAGTCGCGCGTGGCCAGGTAATCGTTGACGGTGACGACATGGACGCCATTGCCGGCGAGCGCGTTGAGGTAGACCGGCAGCGTCGCCACCAGCGTCTTGCCTTCGCCGGTGCGCATCTCGGCAATGCCGCCATTGTGCAGCACCATGCCGCCGATCAGCTGTACGTCGAACGGCCGCATGCCGAGCACGCGGCGGGCGGCCTCGCGCACGGTAGCGAAGGCCGGCACCAGGAGGTCGTCCAGGCTGGCGCCATTGGCAATGTCCTGGCGGAATTTGTCGGTGCGGGCCTGAAGCTCGGCGTCGGAGAGCGCCCGCATCTCGTTTTCCATGGCATTGATCGCCTCGACGCGAGGCCGGGTCGATTTGACCCGACGATCGTTGGAGGAGCCGAAAACCTTACGGGCGAGACCGCCGAGACTGACCATCCAATGGCCCTTTCGATAGCATTCCAAGTCATTGCGATGGGCGCCGGCCGGCCCCATCAACTCCGCGTGAACGCGGGCAAACGCAAAAAGCGCCCGGAAAACGGTTCTGGACGCAAAGTCGTTGGACAGATAAGAGGGGGCTCATTCGATGTCAACGCCGCGCTCGCCGTGTCGACCGCGCCAAATTCCGCCACAATCCTGCTGGTCTGGAAGCCATTCCGCTCTAGCTACCCCGCTTTGGAGATAATCGTAATGTCCTTGTTGTTCCGCCGTGCGTCGCTCGCCAGCCTTGGTCTGGCATTCGGGCTGTCGGCCCTTTCGCTGTCGCCGCTGATGGCGCAGGAAGCCGCCCCTGCCCAGCCGGCAGCACCCGCTCCGGCCAAGCCGGTCGATCCGAACGCCGTGGTCGCCACCATCAACGGCCAGACGCTGACCGAGGCAGACCTTGGGCTTGCCGAGGGCGAGCTGTCGCAGCAGTTCGCGCAGCTTCCGCCCGAGCAGCGCCGCGCCGCGGCGCTTTCGGCGGCGATCGAAATCCGCGTCATGGCGGCTCAGGCGGTGACCACCGGCCTCGACAAGGATCCCGACTTCCAGCGCCGCATGGCCTTCCTGCAGCAGCGCGCGCTGCATGGCGAAATGGTCGAGAAGGGCGTCGTCAACAAGGTTACCGATGCCGAGGTCCGCGCCCGCTACGACCAGGAAATTGCCAACACGCCGCCTAGCAATGAGGTGCACGCCCGTCACATCCTCGTGAAGACGAAGGAAGAGGCCGACGCCATCATCAAGCAGCTCGACGGCGGCGCCGACTTCCAGAAACTCGCCAACGAGCACACCAGCGATCCGAGCGGCAAGACCAGCGGCGGCGATCTCGGCTGGTTCGGGCCTGGCCAGATGGTGCCGGAGTTCGACAAGGCGGTGTTTGCGCTGGCGGTCGGCAAATACACCGAGCAGCCGGTGCAGTCGCAGTTCGGCTGGCACGTCATCAAGGTCGAGGACAAGCGCACCAAGCAGCCGCCGGCCTTCGACCAGGTCAAGGACCAGGCGCGCCAGGCGGTCATCCGCGACAAGTATTTCGCGCTGGTCAAGTCGCTGCGCGCCAACGCCAAGGTCGACATCCCCGATGCCAACCTGAAGAAGACGGTCGACGCGCTGGAAAGCGCCAAATAGGCCAGATTGAGCTACGACAGGGCGCGCTGCCGCCCTGTCGCTTCTATTTGGTAGGGCGAGCGATGATGCGTCGACGCCGCCGCCGGACCGCCGTGGCGTCGCCGGCGCCGTCAACGACTATGCCTTTCAAGATATAACGTACCGCCCTGCGTAAGATCGCTTCGTCCTCGTCCAGGCGATCTGTCAGAAGGTGCGTCCAGGCAAACGAGGCGATCAAGTCGGCGACGACAGTGGCATCGACATCGGCTGCCACCTCTCCCCTTGCCTTGGCGCGTTCGACCATCTGGCCGGTATGGACGCGACGCCCTCTTGCGTATTCGGCGAGGGCGGCGGCCGCTTTTTCGTCCGACTGCGCCTCGGCGATCAGCGATCTGAACACGCTGCCCGACGATGTGTCGCGCCAGTGCGCGAACAAGCTCTTCAGAAAGCCGACGAGATCCTGCTCAAGGTTCCCGGTATCGGGATTGTCGACGCGCTTTTGCCGCTGATAAACATCGAGCAGCAGGACGGCCTTGCTTGGCCACCAGCGATAGATCGTCGGTTTTCCCGCGCGCGCCCGCCGCGCCACCGCCTCGATGGAGAAGCCGGAATAACCGGCTTCGACCAGTACCGCTTCGGCGGCATCGAGAATGGCGTCGGCGCTTTCGGGGCTGCGCCGTGCGCCGGCTGACTTGCGCCCAGGATCGGTGGTTTCGCCCATCTCTTCTTCCTTACCCGCGATTTCAGCAGCCATCATATACAACTCTTGACGAAACGAAACGATCCGTTTTATATGTAACGGAACGTTCCGTAACGATATGGAGAACAACAATGACTCCGACCGCCGCCACCCGCTTTTCGCGCCTGCGCTTCGCCCTGCTGGTGCTGCTCGGCGTCTATCCGCTGATCACTGCCATTTTGTACGTGGTTTTCCGCTGACGCAGGAATGGCAAATCTGGCAACGTACGCTGGTCATCACGCCGCTGATGGTCTCGATCATGATCTGGGGACTGATTCCGGGCGTGCAGCGGGCGTTTCGCGGGTTCATCAACCCAACGGTGCGGTGATGTTCATTCCAGCGCTTGCGACGTTTCCGACACAACGCGCCACGCTCCGTCAGTCATAACGAGCTCAAGCGTTACCCGCGCCTTGCCGGTCAGGCGCTGCGCCGATTTGTCTTTCGGTACATAATCGTAGCTCATGGCGAAAACCACGTCGGCGCGGTCCTTGCCGTGCGGCGTCACCTCGAGGCTGCCGGGCTCGAGATCGAACGACCACGACGCCCATTGCGCGAACCAGTCGGCCTTGACCTTGACGATGGCCTCGCTGTCGTAACGCGTGCCGTAGATGGTGGCCGACGAACCGTAAAGCCGCTTGACCGTTTCGCGCATTCTCCTGGCATCAGGCGCCAGATAGTTTTCGCGCAGGAATTTTTCGATGGCACCCTTGTCGCCGACGGAGCGCTCAAGCGCCGCCACCTGCGACGCGGGAGCCGGGCTGACGGCCGGTTTCGGTTGCTGGGCAGTGTCTCCGCCCGGAACGAATTCGAAACGCTCGAGCAGCGATCCCTGCTCCCACGGACGCTGCGCCTCGCGCGTTGCGGAAACGACGTCGCGGCGCACCGCGATCATCATGTCGTTGATGCTCTGTCCGGGCTCGGCCATATGCCGCAAAAGTGCCGCGGCAAAGGGCGAGTTGCGCCCCGTCCCGTCCATTGCGACGGCGCCGGGTGCCGTCGAGAAGGCGATGAACGAGCCGCGTGTCGACTCGAACTGGGCAAGGCCGGCGAGGGCCGTCGCCGAGCGCGTCGTGGCGCTGCGGCTGAGACTTCGGGCAAACGGGTTGTTGCGGCAGGCATCGAGGAAGACCAGGCTGACCTTGGTCTGCTGCTCCATGATGTCGAGAACCTCGTCGATCGGCACCGCCTCGAGCTGGAGCTTGACCGGCATGTCCAGCCGGGCGTCGACCGGCACGATGAAGTTGCGCCCGTCGACCTGCAGGCCGTGGCCGGCATAGTAGAACAGCCCGGCACCGGCACCTTGCAGCGCATCGGAGAATTCGCCGATCTTGCGTTCGAGTTCGCGCTTGCCGAGATCGTTGCCTTCGATCACCTCGAAACCGATGGCGCGCAGCTTGTCGGCGATGTCGAGCGCATCGTTGACGGGATTGGCCAGCGTGCCGGCTTCGGCGTAGCTGCCGTTGCCTACCACAAGCGCTACGCGCCGCGCCGTCTGCGCATCCGCGCGCAGCAGCAGAAAGCCCAGAAACGCCAGTGCCAAGACCACAAGCCTGCCCATCGGGCAGGATCATAGCGCTATCGGCCGCAGCGACGCCAACAAATTTGCAACAGTCTTGCTTGCGGCCGGGGCAGGTGTCAGGCTTCCGGCACCCACAACGGCTGTGAAAACGCCTTGCGCCGGCGCGCGCTATCGGGCAAACCGGCGTTCCTTTCGCGATTTTTCCCGCCCGGGGTCTTCCATGTCCACAGAGGTTTCGCCGCTCGCGCCGAAGAAATATCCCAAGATGCCGGTGATCGAGGGCGTGCGCATCGCCACCGCCGAGGCCGGCATAAAATACAAGAACCGCACCGACTTGCTGGCCATGGTGTTCGACGCCGGCACCACCGTCGCCGGCGTCTTCACCAAATCAAAGTGCCCGTCGGCGCCCGTCGATTTCTGCCGGCAGAACCTCCTGGCCGGCAAGGCACGTGTGCTGGTCGTCAATTCCGGCAATGCCAATGCCTTTACCGGCCAGAAGGGCCGGGCCTCGACGGCACTCACGGGCGAGGTGGCAGCGAAAGCAGCCGGCTGCACAGCAGGCGAGGTGTTCCTGGCCTCGACCGGCGTCATCGGCGAACCGCTCGACACCGGCAAGTTCAGCCATCTGCTGGCCGGGCTGGTCAAGGACGGCAAGCCGGAATTGTGGACCGAAGCCGCCAAGGCGATCATGACCACCGACACCTATCCCAAACTGGCGACCGCGACGGTCAAGCTCGGCGATGCCGACGTCACCATCAACGGTATCGCCAAGGGCGCCGGGATGATCGCGCCCGACATGGCGACGATGCTTTCCTTCATCGCCACCGATGCGCCGATCGCAGCACCCGTGCTGCAGGATCTCTTGTCGCGCGGCACGTCCAAGACCTTCAACGCGGTTACCGTCGACAGCGACACCTCGACCAGCGACACGCTGCTGATGTTCGCCACGGGTGCTGCCGCCAGGCGCGGCGCGCCGGCAATTTCCGACCCCAAGGATGCGCGCCTCGGCGCCTTCCGCCGTGCCCTCGGCAAGGTGCTGAAATCGCTGGCGCTGCAGGTGGTACGCGACGGCGAGGGCGCCCGCAAGCAGGTCGAGGTCACCGTCACCGGGGCCAAATCGGCCCGCTCGGCCAAGCGCATCGCGCTGTCGATCGCCAATTCGCCGCTGGTCAAGACGGCAGTCGCCGGCGAGGACGCCAATTGGGGCCGCGTCGTCATGGCCGTCGGCAAGGCCGGCGAACCGGCCGACCGCGACCTTCTGTCGATCTGGTTCGGCGACAACCGCCTGGCGTATCAGGGCGAGCGCGACGCCGCCTATTCCGAAGCGGCGACTTCGGCGTATATGAAGCGCGACGAGATCCGCATCCGCGCCGATATCGGCATCGGCCGCGGCAAGGCGACGGTGTGGACCTGTGACCTCACCAAGGAATATGTCGCCATCAATGGCGACTATCGGAGCTGATGGCGTTGGCTTCCAGACATCCGGCAAGCGTGTTGGCGATCGTGCGCCGCTACGAGGCGGCCGGCTTTCGTGCCTGGCCGGCGGCCGCCGTCCATTATGATGGTACCTGGGTGGTGCGGCTGACGGCCGGCCACCCGGCCAAGCGGCTGAATTCGGTCAATCCGCTCGATCCGGGCGACATCCAGCACATTGCCGAGCGCATCGGCCGCGCCAGCCGCCGCTTCGACGCCTATGGCAGGCCGCTGACCTTTCGCATCTCGCCGCTGTCGGGGCCGGATCTGTCAAAGTACCTCGACAGCGAGGGCTGGAGCACATTCGCGGAGTCGCTCGTCATGCGGCTGCCGTTGGCGGACGCCGCGCTCGAAGATGCCATGGACCAGATTCCGTTGAAGGACATCAGCCGTTTCATCGGTGCCGCGCTCAAGGTGAGCGGCTCGCATGTGTCGCTGCGGCCGGGCCTGTCGGAGATCATCGGCGCCATCCAGCCGGAGGCGGGGCTGTTTGCGCTGGAGGCCGGCAGCGAGCCGCTGGCAACGTTGATCTGCGTGCATGACGGCGACCTTGCCGGGCTGTTCGAGATCGCCACCGACAGATCGGTGCGCAACCAGGGCCATGGCCGCCACCTCATCCGGTCGGCGTTGAAATGGGCGCGGCTGCGCGGGGCGCGGGAAGCCTGGCTGCAGGTCGAGGCGGACAACGCGCCGGCGCTGGCGCTTTACCGTTCGCTCGGATTCGACGAAGTCTATCGCTATCACTATCGCCGGCCACAAGGCGCATGAGCGGCTCAAACACGGCCGGCAAGCGCCTGCTCCTGGTCGCGGCCTGCGCGCTCGTCGATGCCGACGGGCGCGTGCTGTTGGCGCAGCGGCCCGAAGGCAAGCAACTCGCCGGCCTGTGGGAGTTTCCGGGCGGCAAGGTCGAGCCCGGTGAGACGCCGGAACAATGCCTGATCCGCGAATTGTACGAGGAGATCGGCATCGAGACCGACATCCCTTGCCTGGCGCCACTCACCTTTGCCAGCCATTCCTACGATGATTTTCACCTGCTGATGCCGCTGTTCGTCTGCCGTCGCTTTCGTGGCATTGCCCAGCCGAAGGAAGGCCAGGTGCTGAAATGGGTGCGGCCGCGCCAGATGCGCGATTTTCCAATGCCGCCGGCCGATGCCCCGCTGATCCAGTTCCTCATCGATCTGCTGTAACGGCCGACCTCCCGTAAACCGGGCAGCTCCGCAACGCGATATCGGCAGCGTTAATGAAAGATTTATCTGGCCGTGAAAAATTGACGCAAGGCGGTTACGCCGATTTCACCGCTGGGGAGCGATTTGCATGAGCTTCGACAAGGACTGGGACTCGCCTTGGCCCGACCGCCTTCCTGGCGCCGCAAATGCCGGCATGGGAATACTGCGCATCACCCTTTTGTTCGGCTCGGCCGCGGTGGCTCTGGCGTTGATCGCGACGCCCTACCTCGACAGCCGGACCCGCTCGCAGTTTGCCCGCGACGGCCTTGATACGATGAGCACCGGCTCGATCGGCCAGCGCGACAGCTATACGCTGCGCAAGAGCGTGCTGCAGCCGCTGCCCGGTTCGGTCTGCGTTATACGGGTCGATGGCAGAAGCAGCGGCGACTGCTGACGTCCTCAACAGATCTCTACAATGCAGCTGTTTCACTGCCCGTTAAGCCTGTCGCGTTAACCTTTCTTAACGGGTCGGCGCTAGGTTCGGGCAAGAGGGATGGGCGCCCATGAAAATCTTGCTGCAACGATTTTTAGAAGACGAGAGGGGTGCGACGGCTATCGAATATGGTTTGATCGTTGCCGTGCTGTCGCTTGCCATTGTCGCTGGCGTCGGCCGGGCTGCCGGTGCGATTCAGTGGCTGTTCAGCGACAACAGCAGCAAGCTTGCCAACGCTTTTGCGCAGTGACCCGCTTGGTTCTTGCGTGGGTACGCTTAGCTTTTTGCGCAAGGATCCGGTCAGGAGCCGCCGGGGTTTTCCAGGATCGTCTTCAGCGATATTTTTGCGGAGCCCGGCTTCAGCGGTTTTTGCTGAGAGGCATCGGGCGCCCAGCCTGACATCCAGACCACCGAGAAACTCGCCCTGACGCGGCCATCGGCATCCGAAAACCGCTCGGCATAGATTTCGGCGGCGCGCGCGAACAATGCTCGCGTGCCCGGCCGCCTAGTGCGGTCGACAAGAGCGCTGGTCTCGCCCATGGCGCGCAGGTCGGCGACCAGGCCAAACAGGGAATCATAGCGCACCGTGATCGTCTCGACGTCGGCAACCGGCAGTGCCAGGCCGGCGCGCTGCAGCAGCGCGCCGGCGTCGCGGACGTCGGTGAACGGGATCACACGCGGGCTGGCGCCGCCATAGAGCTCGGTCTCGGCGGCAAGCAGGCTTTCGCGCAGCTCGGAAAGCGTGCCTGTGCCGGCGAAGGCGCCGAGGAAAAGCCCGTCCGGCTTCAGCGCCCGGCGGATCTGCACCAGCATGCCGGGAATGTCGTTCATCGCCTGCAGCGACAGCAGCGAGACTGCGAGGTCGAGGCTCTCCGGTTCGAATGGCACGGTTTCCAACGGCGCCACCACTCCTGGCTGGCCGCCCAGGAAAGCGGCGTCGGCCTCGACGCGCACGTTTTCCGTAACCTTGCCGCTTTCAGCGAGCACCTCTGCTGCTGCCGGCGTCTGGCAAAACAATGAGGCCGCCTTGCCGAACCTGCGTTCGACAGCGCCGAGCCGGTCGGCAAGATCCTCGGCCGCCCGCCGCATGAGGAAATCCGCCCCGGCGATGGGGCGGGCCAGAGTCCGGCGCTTGCGCGCCAGCCAGAGCGAGGTGTCGATTACAGGCTGCAATGGGCAGGTCCTTGTGCTTCGCTCTCTGATATAGTGATGCGGAGGACCAATCACGTGGCCGATCCGATGCCAGAGATCAAGCGTATTGCGATCAAGAGCATTGCCCGAAAGGCAGTGGGCTGGCCGGCGCGCCTCTTGTTCCCGCCGGTCTGCGCCGGCTGCCGCCGCCATGTCTCGCAGCCCGGGGTGTTGTGCGGCGCCTGCTGGCCGAAACTCAGGCTGCTGGAACGGCCATGGTGCCCGGTGATGGGCACGCCGTTCACCCACAATATGGGTGAGGGGTTCCTGTCGGCAGAGGCGATAGCCGACCCGCCGCCGTTCGAGCGCGCGCGGGCGGCGGTCGCCTATTCCGGCGTTGCCCGCCAGATGGTGCAAGGGCTGAAATACCAGGATCGGACCGATCTGGCGCCGTGGATGGCGCGCTGGATGCTTCGCGCCGGTGCCGAGCTCATCGCCGAGGCCGAGGTGGTCGTGCCGGTGCCGCTGCACTGGCGGCGCTTCTTCAGGCGGCAGTTCAACCAGTCGGCGGAACTGGCGCGGGCGGTGGCGCAGCTCGGCGGGCGGCCTTTCGCGCCATCAGCCATCAAGCGCGTCAAACTCACGCGCCAGCAGGTCGGGCTGGAGCGGCGGGAACGCGAGGAAAATGTTCGCGCCGCATTCAAAGTGCCTGATGAGGCGGAGATCGAAATCGCCGGCCGTCGGGTGCTGTTGATCGACGATGTCTACACCACCGGCGCCACCGTCCGCGCGGTCGCCAGGGCATTGAAGAAGGGCGGTGCCGGCGCAGTCGACGTACTGACCTTCGCGCGTGTGCTGCCGGGGGACTTTCGGGCCGACGAATCGGCGCCTATATAGCCTAGATGACAGCGGAACGAGGCAGGGTTGCTGACCGATGGTCGATGTGACGATCTACACGCGGATGATGTGCGGCTATTGCACCGCGGCCAAGCGGCTGCTCGAGAGGAAGGGCGTCGCCTATACCGAGCATGACGCCTCCTTCTCGCCGGAACTGCGCCAGGAAATGATCTCCCGGGCCCATGGCCGTTCCACCTTTCCGCAGATATTCATCGGCGACACGCATGTCGGCGGCTCCGACGATCTCCACGAATTGGAGGCGGAAGGACGGCTGGACAGATTGCTCGCCAACGGCTCGACCAGATAAGGACATGACCATGGGTGCCATCAAGTCGGGGGGTGCTTTCAAGGCGGCGGCGATCCAGATGCGTTCGGGAACCAGCCCGGAGCGCAATGCGGTCGATCTGGAACGGCTGGTGCGCGAGGCGGCAGGCCTTGGCGCGACCTATGTCCAGACCCCGGAAATGACCGGCGCGCTGATCCGCGACAGCCAAGCGCGGGCCGCTTCCTTCACCTCCGAAGACAAGGACATCGTCGTCTCGACGTCGCGGAGGCTGGCCAAGGAGCTCGGCATCTTCCTGCATATCGGCTCGACCGCCATTCTGCGCGCCGACGGCAAGCTTGCCAACCGCGCCCTTCTGTTCGGGCCGGACGGCGCCACGATCGCCACCTACGACAAGATTCACATGTTCGACGTCGATCTCGACAATGGCGAGAGCTGGCGCGAATCCGTCGCCTATGAGCCGGGCACCGAAGCCGTCGTCGCCGAAATCGATGGCGCGAAGCTCGGCTTTGCCGTCTGCTACGATCTGCGCTTTCCGCAGCTGTTCCGTGCCGAGGCGCTGGCCGGCGCCGATCTGCTTTCGGTGCCCGCCGCCTTCACCCGCCAGACCGGCGAAGCGCATTGGCATGTGCTGCTCAGGGCGCGCGCCATCGAAAACGGCGCCTATGTGGTTGCCGCCGCGCAAGGCGGAGTGCACGAGGACGGCCGCGAAACCTATGGCCATTCGCTGATCGTCGATCCCTGGGGCCGCATCGTCGCCGAGGCTGCCCATGACGAGCCGGCTGTGATCGTCACCGAGATCGACGCGGCGCAGTCAGTCGCCGCACGCAAGAAGATACCGAATCTCAAAAACGCACGCGATTTTGCCGTAAACGCCGGTTCGGCGGAGGCAATGCCGCTCAGGGGTGCCGCCTCTTGATCCGCTTTTCCCTGATCTGCGAGCACGAGCACGAATTCGAGGCCTGGTTCCGCAGCAACGACGATTTCGACACACAGAAGAAGCGCGGTTTCGTCGATTGCCCGGCCTGCGGCTCGCACAAGGTCGAGAAGGCGCTGATGGCGCCTGCCGTCTCGACCGGGCGCAACCAGGAAAAGATCGCGCTGGCCATGGGCGAGGCGCAAAAGCAGGCGCTGGCCCAGCTCAAGGCCATGGCGGAGAAGGTGCGCGAGAACGCCGACTATGTCGGCGACAAATTTGCCGAGGAAGCGCGCAAGATCCACTTTGGCGAGAGCGATCCACGCGGCATCTATGGCGAGGCGACGCTGGAGGAGGCCAAGAGCCTCGCCGATGACGGCGTCGAGTTCTTGCCTATTCCAAGCTTCCCCGACGACCGCAACTGATCGGTCAACCTGCTCCAGACATAGCGAGGCATCTCTTCGCCAGGCAGCGCCGTGATCGTGAAAGTCGGCGCCGTCGCCTGCGACAGCCGACCGGCTGCGTCGGGGCGCCGATGCTGCCGCCCCCTTTCACAAGCGTTCGCAGTTTCAGGCCGAGCAGCAAGGATGGGCTTCTCGGGTAATCGTTTCGCTTTTTCCTTCATGCCCACTGCCTGACGGGCTTGCTTCACTGGACGGGCTTGCTTCCGCATAGGCTGCAAACTGGCGTTCAAGCGCCTTGATCGCACTGCTGCGCCAGCCCTCCGCCAGGGATTCCGACATGGGATCGGGGAAGATTTCCTCCTCGCCGTTCTCCACGCCGTCCAGGATTGCCCGCGCGACAGACTCCGGAGAGGCCTTCGCTATGTCCAGGCCCCGGGTCATGTCCGTGTCCACGGGGCCGGGAAGGACCCTGTGGACGCTGACACCCCGTCCGGCCAGGAGGGTGCGCAGCGACTGTGACAGGGAGAATGAGGCCGCCTTCGAGACCGAGTAGGCCGGACTGAACGGCACGGCGGCAATCGAGGCCAGCGACAGAATGTTGACGATGGCTCCCCGCGACCGGGCCAGCAACGGCAGCAGTGCCTGGGTAACGTCATACGAGCCGAAGAGGTTTACGGCGAGCTGTTGTTCGAGCACACGACGGTCGCTGAGGTCATCGAAGGGCGATACGCCGGCGTTGTTGATGAGGATATCGAGAGCATCGATCTTCTCGACGGCCTCCCGGATCTGCGCAGCGTTGGTCACATCCATGGTCAGGGACGTCACACGCCGGTCCGGGTGGGCCATTGGTTGGCGGGTTGCGGCGAAGACGCGCTTTACGCCTCTGCTCAGGGCTTCCTCGACCAGTGCCCGACCGATGCCCCGATTGGCTCCAGTCACCAGGATGGTTGAACCTTCGATCTTCATTGCGTCTCTCCTAGTGCTTATCGTTGCGTTCGAGCTAGTGCACAATCGCGTCGCAACTCAGGTTGGCTACAGTCGCCGTTGTCGATACGACTGGTTGGTGAGATGGACTTAGCGCCGGATGTCGAAGCCGTGGGAGTGACAAGTGTGACGGGATTCCGATGGACTCGCTGATCACGGCCGCAGCGCATGCGCTTGCGGCGGGCGATCCGCTCGGCGCCTTGAAGCGGATTGCGCTGCGCGATGATGCGCCGGCACTGGCGTTGCGCGGTATCGCGATGGCGCAGCTTGGCGACCTGAATAGGGCGAAGGTTCTCCTCAAGAGGGCGGCGCACGCATTCAGCCCGAGGGAGGCAGTGGCCCGCGCGAGGTGTATAGTCGCCGAGGCCGAGATCGCGCTCGTCTCGCGCGACCTTACCTGGCCGGCCAAGGCACTCGACGCCGCGCGGGCGACGCTTGAAAAGCATGGCGACCGCGTCAACGCCGCGCATGCGCGCAATCTCGAAGTCCGGCGCCTGCTGCTGATCGGCCATCTCGACGAAGCCGAGCGCAGGCTGGACGGCTTCGATCCCTCGCCACTGCCGCCGGCATCGCGGGCTGCCCACGAGCTGGCTGTCGCCGGCATCGCCATCCGCCGCTTGCGGACCGGCCCTGCGCGCGCCGCCCTTGACCTGGCGGCGCGGGCGGCGCGCGCGTCCGGCATCCCCGCGCTGATGGCGGAGGTGGAGAGCGCATCGCTGGTGCTGGACACGCCGGCCGCACGACTTGTCGTGCGCGGCGAGGAACGGCCCCTCCTGCTCGACGAAGTCGAAGCCCTCCTGGCGTCGGGGGCGCTCGTGGTGGATGCGTGTCGCAATGTCGTTCGAGTCGCAGATACCGTCGTCTCGCTGGCGACCCGCCCGGTGCTGTTCGCGCTGGCCCGCGCGCTGGCCGAAGCCTGGCCGGGGGACGTAACAAGATCGACGCTTATTGCGCGTGCTTTCCGCGGAAAGGACGCGGACGAATCACATCGCGCGCGGCTGCGCGTCGAAGCCGGGCGGCTTCGCGCGGAGCTTCGGAGCTTGGCGGATGTGAGCGCGACGAAGCGGGGCTTTGCGCTGGCACCGCGCCGCGCAGGTGAGGTCGTCGTGCTGGCGCCACCCGTCGAAGAAGAGCATGCCGCCGTGCTCGCCTTCCTCGCCGACGGCGAGTCTTGGTCGAGTTCGGCCCTGGCGATTGCGCTTGGAGCCAGTTCGCGTACCGTGCAGCGGGCGCTCGAGCAGCTCGCCCAGGCCCGCAAGGTGCAGTCGTTCGGCCGCGGGCGGGCGCGTCGCTGGATGACCCCGCCGCTGCCGGGTTTCCCGACGATCTTGTTACTCCCCGGCCCACTGCCGGGCTACTAGGATGGAATTATGAAACGATCCTCTGCCGAAATCCTCCGTGAATATGGACCCTTTCCGGGTGTCGACCACGTGGACGGCGTTACCTTCGACGGTGAGCATGTCTGGTTTGCGTCAGGCGACAGATTGAACGCCTTCGATCCAGCGACCGGCAAAGTGGTGCGCTCGATCGATGTTGCGGCACACGCCGGAACGGCTTTCGACGGCCAGTACCTCTATCAGATCGCCGAGGATCGCATCCAGAAGATCGATCCGAAGAATGGCCAGGTGCTGGCGTCGATCCCGGCTCCTGGCAACGGCGGTGATTCCGGGCTCGCCTGGGCCGAAGGAACGCTCTGGGTCGGGCAGCACCGGGGCCGAAAGATTCATCAGGTCGATCCCGAGACAGGAGCAATCCTTCGCACCATCGTTTCCAACCGCGTCGTCACCGGCGTCAGCTGGGTCGACGGCGAGCTGTGGCATGGCACCTGGGAGGGTGAGGAGAGCGATGTCCGGCGGATCGATCCTGAAACGGGAAAGGTCCTGGAGAAGCTCGATATGCCGCCGGGAACAGGCGTGTCGGGGCTCGAATCCGATGGCGGCGACCAGTTTTTCTGTGGCGGCGGAAACAGCGGCAAGATCAGGGCCGTTCGCCGGCCCAAACGAGGCTCGGCGGCCAAGATTTGAGCTTTTCCATCCCCTCGGCCCGCCCCTTGGCCGGTTCGGTTAGCTCAGGCTCGCTATCAGTTTTTCGAGCAGGCGGGCCAGCATGATCTGCTCCGGGCGTGCCAACCCAGAAAGTATCTGGTGCTCGTTGGCGACGTGAGCGGCAACCGCCTCGTCAATCAACGCCAGACCCTTTTTAGTCAGCTGAACGACAATCCCGCGGCGATCGTCGGGATGCGGCCCGCGCTTGATCAGGCCGGATTTCTCGAGCCGATCGAGGCGGTTGGTCATCGCGCCCGACGTCACCATCGTCGCCTCGTAGAGAGCCGTCGGCGTCAGCGCGTAGGGCGGCCCGGAACGACGCAGCGTCGCCAGCACGTCGAATTCTCCGGATTGCAGCCCGTAACTTGCAAACAGCGGCGCCAGCCGCTCTCGCGCGATCAGCGAGGCGGCCTCGTGCAGCCGTCCGAGCACGGCCATCGGCGAGACATCGAGATCCGGCCGTTCCTTTTTCCACTGCTCGATCGCTTTTGCCGCGCGATCCATGTCTCTCACCGTTATGTATCTTGACGTGAAGAATCTTTATATTATCTTACCTCAGCTTGTGGTGTAGGCCAAGGGGCCGCGAACGGGCGACGGGACGGTGCGATGAAATTTCTCTGGGACTCGGCGCTTGGCCTTCTGGTCGTCACCGGTGGACTGCTCGGCCTGACGCTGCCGTTCGGCAAGATCGCGACGGCGGCCGGCGTGCCCGCCATGGTCTGGGCCTTCGTCATCTCGCTTGGTGCCGGCGGTGTGCTTTTGTGCGCATTGCTGCTCAACGGGAAGCGCATGCGGCTTACGCCGCACAGGCTGCGCTATTTCTTCGTCACCGCGGCCGTCTCCTACGCAATCCCCAATCTGCTGATGTTTTCAGCCATTCCGCATCTGGGTGCCGGCTACAGCGGCATCATGTTCACGCTGTCGCCGGTCGTCACGCTGGTGTTCTCGATGCTGCTCGGGGTCAGGCGGCCGACCATGCTGGGCGTTGTCGGCATTGCCGTCGGTTTCGTCGGCGCAGTCATGGTGGCGGTGACGCGCGGCGAAGCGGGCCAGCCGGCCGAATTTTTCTGGGTGGCGATGGGCCTGCTCATTCCGGTCAGCCTCGCCGCCGGTAACATCTACCGCACCGTCGACTGGCCCGAAGGCACCGGCCCGATCGAGCTTGCCGTCGGCAGCCATCTGGCAGCAGCCTTGATGCTGCTTGCCGGCATTCTGGTCCTGCTGGGCGGCAATGCATTCGGCTCGCTCGGCGGCGTGCCGCTGGTCGCTGCGGCACAGGTGGCATCAGCCTCGGCGATGTTCGCCTTCTTCTTCCGGCTGCAAGCCGTCGGCGGCCCGGTCTATCTCAGCCAGATCGGCTATGTCGCGGCGGCGGTCGGGCTGTTTGCCGGGACGCTCTTCCTAGGCGAGCGCTATCAATTGCTGACCTGGGCCGGTGCCATCATCATCACCGCCGGCGTGTTCATCACCACCAAGGCGCAAAGCCAGAAGACATAGGGGCCAGAAGGCGTAAGTTTCAGACGGATGCCTTCTCCGCCAGCACCATGTAGTTGACGTCCATGTCCTTCGAGCGCTGCCAGCGGTCGGCGAGCGGGCTGTAGGTGACCCCGGTGCGGTCGATGACGGTCAGGCCGGCGCCGGCAAGCGCTTTTTCGAGTTCCTCGGGGCGCACCAGCTTGCCGAACTGGTGGGTGCCGCGGGGCAGCCAGCGCAGCACATATTCGGCGCCGATGATGGCCAGGCCCAGGGCCTTCAGAGTGCGGTTGATGGTGGCGACGAACATGATGCCGCCGGGCTTGACCATCTCGCCGCATTTGGCCAGGAACAGATCGACATCGGCGACATGCTCGACCACTTCCATGTTGAGGATCACGTCGAATTTTTCGCCGGCGTCGGCCAGGTCTTCCGCGGTGGTGGCGCGGTAATCCACGCTCACGCCGACTTCCGCAGCATGCAGCTTGGCCACTTCGATGTTTGTGGCCGAGGCATCGGCGCCGACCACTTCGGCGCCAAGCCTAGCCATCGGCTCGCACAAAAGTCCGCCGCCGCAGCCTATGTCGAGGAAGCGCAGGCCTTCGAACGGCCGTGCCGCACGCGGGTCGCGGCCGAAGCGAGCCGCCACCTGGTCGCGGATATAGGCAAGCCGGATCGGGTTGAACTTGTGCAACGGGCGGAACTTGCCGTTCGGGTTCCACCATTCGGCGGCAAGGGCGGAAAAGCGTTCCACCTCTCCGGCATCGATCGTCGATCGTCGGGGCTCTGGCATGGTGTGGTCTCCTCGGACGCTAGGAAGTCGGGCGCGAGGCTGCGAATGTCAAGGCGCGAAATTCACCGCCGGCGGCGCGATGCGCGCCATGCCTGCCGGCGCCGCCTTTTGCCGGCTGCATTTGTGTCAGCACGTGTCAGTTGATGGTGTGTCGGAAGGAAACACCTAGGCTCTGGCGGACGAAGCAGAGACATCGTGCTCGAAGGAGTGCAAAACGATGCGGATGGTAGCTTCCATTCTTTGGCGCCGGCTTGACCAGGAAGGCCACGACGCTTGCCTGCTGTCGGAAGCGAGTTCCGGGTGGGACCTCAGGGGACACGCGCTTTTCGTCCAGGACGGCAAGCCGTGCAGCATCGCCTACGAGGTGGACTGCGACGCCGATTGGCATACACGATCGGCGCGCGCCGACGGTTTCCTCGGCACGCAAGAGCTGCATTACAGGATCGACCGGCTGACCGAGCGCCAATGGACGCTGAACGGCGAGCATCAAGCGGAAGTCGACGGTCTCATCGATGTCGATCTCGGCTTCACGCCCGCCACGAACCTTTTGGCGCTTCGCCGTTTTGCCCTCGATGCCGGCACGGCGACGCCCGCCCCGGCAGCCTATCTGACATTTCCCGAACTCAGGCTCGTGCGCCTCGAACAGACCTATCAGCGCGTCGATGCGGCACACTACGCCTATGCCGCGCCGCTGTTCGGCTACAACGAGATGCTGGAGGTCTCGCCGCTAGGCTTCGTCGTCGACTATCCGCGTCTGTGGAGAGCCACAGCACAGCTGGGCTGAAGCGCGCACCATTTTGCAGGCGCGATGCTGCGCTGGTGTGTCGCCCGGCCGGCAGCGGCGGCACGCCTTGCGAAACGACTGTCATTTGGCTAAGGAGGCCGCGCATTGAGCGCCCGGCCACAGCTTGGCGCATTTTTCGCTCTTCGGCCTTCGGTCCGGCATCCAGTCAAAGGCATTTCGCTTCCATGGCGCGCATCGTGATGAAATTCGGCGGAACGTCCGTCGCCGACATCGCCCGCATCCGCAATGTGGCGCGTCATGTCAAACGCGAGGTCGATGCCGGCCATGAGGTCGCCGTCGTGGTCTCGGCGATGGCCGGCAAGACCAACGAGCTCGTGCAATGGACGCGCGAGGCCTCGCCGATGCACGATGCGCGCGAATATGACGCCGTCGTCGCGTCCGGCGAGCAGGTCACCGCCGGCTTGCTGGCGATCGCGCTGCAGAATATCGGCGTGCACGCCCGCTCCTGGCAAGGCTGGCAGATCCCGATCAAGACCGATAACGCGCATGGCGCGGCGCGCATTCTCGATATCGACGGTGCGTTCCTGATCAAGCGCTTCGGCGAAGGCCAGGTGGCGGTGGTCGCCGGTTTCCAGGGCATCGGGCCGGATAATCGGATCGCAACGCTCGGCCGCGGCGGTTCCGATACCAGCGCAGTCGCCATCGCCGCGGCGGTCAAGGCCGACCGCTGCGATATCTACACCGATGTCGACGGTGTCTACACGACCGATCCGCGCATCGAGCCGAAGGCGCGGCGGCTGGCCAAGATTTCCTTCGAGGAAATGCTAGAAATGGCCTCGCTGGGGGCCAAGGTCCTGCAGGTGCGCTCGGTCGAGCTTGCCATGGTGCACAGGGTGCGTACCTTTGTGCGGTCGTCCTTCGACGATCCCGATGCACCCGGAATGGGGGATTTGCTCAATCCGCCGGGAACGCTTATTTGCGACGAGGAAGAGATCGTGGAACAGCAGGTCGTCACCGGAATTGCCTATGCCAAGGACGAAGCGCAGATTTCGCTGCGCCGCGTCGGCGACCGGCCGGGCGTCGCCGCCGGCATTTTCGGGCCGCTGGCCGAGGCCAACATCAATGTCGACATGATCGTCCAGAACATTTCCGAGGACGGCAAGTTCACTGACATGACCTTCACCGTGCCATCCGGCGACGTCGACAAGGCGCTTGCCGTGCTCGAGCGGCTGAAGGCGACGATCGGCTACGATGTGGTGCAGTCGGAAGCCGGCATGTCGAAGGTCTCGGTCATCGGCATCGGCATGCGCAGCCATGCCGGCGTCGCCGCCACCGCCTTCAAGGCCCTGGCCGACCGCGCGATCAACATCCGCGCCATCACAACGTCCGAAATCAAGATTTCGATCCTGATCGACGGTCCCTATACGGAACTAGCAGTTCGCACTTTGCATTCCGTGTACGGTCTGGATAAGCAGTAGCAGACTGCATCGGCCCGAAAATCGGAGTCGATTTTCGGAAAGCACGATGCAGCGGATCGAAAGTCTTGGAGCGGCCTTTATGCGTCCAATTGGACGATGGCGCTCTAATTGAGTTGTTGCGTTTGTGCCGCTGTGCAGGGCAACCTGCACCGGTTGAAACGCTATTGGAGAAGAAGCCGCGATGCGTGATTCGGCCAGTGGCCCGCGCGTTTTGCTGAAACGGCTCCGCGAGCTCATGCAAGAGCCGCTGGAGCCGCAGGAGCGGCTTGACCGAATCGTGCGCGACATCGCCTCCAACATGGTTGCCGAGGTCTGCTCGCTTTATGTTCTGCGCGCCGATTCGGTGCTCGAACTCTACGCCACCGAAGGCCTGAACCCGAACGCCGTCCACCTGGCGCAGCTCAGGCTGGGCCAAGGCCTGGTCGGCACGATCGCGGCCTCGGCGCGGCCGCTCAACCTCTCCAATGCACAGGAGCATCCTGCCTTCGCCTACCTGCCGGAGACCGGGGAAGAAATATACAATTCCTTCCTCGGCGTGCCGGTGCTGCGGGCAGGGCGGACGCTCGGCGTTCTGGTCGTGCAGAACAAGACCATGCGCCATTATCGCGACGACGAGGTCGAGGCGCTGGAAACAACGGCGATGGTGATCGCCGAGATGATCGCCACCGGCGATCTGGAGCGGCTGACAAGGCCCGGTCTCGAGCTCGATCTGCGCCGCCCGGTAAGCTTTACCGGCCTGTCCTTCAACGAAGGCGTCGGTCTCGGCCATGTGGTGCTGCACGAGCCGCGCATCGTCGTCACCAATCTTTTCAACGAGGACAGCGAGGAAGAGGTCAGGCGGCTCGACGCGTCCCTCGGCTCGCTCAGGCTGTCCATCGACGACATGCTGGAGCGCCGCGACGTCGCCTTCGAGGGCGAGCATCGCCAGGTGCTTGAAGCCTATCGCATGTTCGCCAACGACCGCGGCTGGGTACGCCGGCTCGAGGAGGCGATCCGCAACGGCCTGACGGCCGAAGCGGCGGTCGAAAAGGTGCAGAGCGACATGCGTGCCCGCATGCTGCACATGACCGATCCGTACCTGCGCGAACGGATGAGCGATTTCGACGATCTCGCCAATCGGTTGTTGCGGCAGCTGATGGGGCGCGGTCCGGAAGACGTCGCGGCCTCGCTGCCCAAGGACGCCATCATCGTCGCTCGCTCGATGGGGGCTGCCGAGCTGCTCGATTATCCCAGGGACAAACTGCGCGGGCTGGTGCTGGAGGACGGCGCCGCGACCAGCCATGTCGTCATCGTGGCGCGGGCCATGGGCATACCCGTCGCCGGCCAGATGAAGGGCGCCGTTTCCATGGCGGAAAACGGCGATGCCATCATCGTCGACGGCGAGGAAGGCGCGATCCATCTGCGCCCGCAGCCAGACCTCGAGGCGGCCTATGCCGAGAAAGTGCGCTTCAGGGCGCGACGGCAGGAGGTCTACCGCGAACTGCGCAAGAAGCCGTCGGTGACCAAGGACGGTGTCCAGGTCGATCTTCTGATGAATGCCGGGCTGGCGGTCGATCTGCCGCAACTGGCCGAAGCCGGCGCGGCCGGCATCGGCCTGTTCCGCACCGAGCTGCAATTCATGGTCGCTTCGACCTTTCCGCGCGCCGAAGCCCAGGAGCGGCTCTATCGTGACGTGCTCGAGGCGGCGCGCGGCAAGCCGGTGACGTTCCGCACCATCGATATCGGCGGCGACAAGGTGCTGCCGTATTTCAAGGGCTCGATTCAGGAAGAGAACCCGGCGCTCGGCTGGCGCGCCATCCGCCTGACGCTCGACCGGCCCGGATTGCTGCGCACCCAGATCCGCGCGCTGCTCAAGGCGTGCGGCGGGCGCGAACTGAAGCTGATGCTGCCAATGGTGACCGAACTCGGCGAGATCGCGCAGGCGCGCGAGATCATCGATCGCGAGGTGCGGCATCTGTCGCGTTTTGCCCATCATTTGCCGACCAGCCTGAAGCTCGGGGCGATGCTGGAGGTACCGTCGCTGCTGTTCCAGCTCGACGAGCTGATGAAGGCGGTCGATTTCGTCTCGGTCGGCTCGAACGACCTGTTCCAGTTCGTCATGGCGGTGGATCGCGGCAACACCCAATTGTCCGACCGCTTCGACCCGCTCTCGACGCCGTTCCTGCGCGTCCTGAAGCAGATTGCCGACGCCGGGGCGCGCAACCATACGCCGGTGACCCTGTGCGGCGAACTTGCCGGCAAGCCGATTTCGGCGATGGCGCTGATCGGCCTTGGCTACCGCTCGATCTCGATGTCGCCGGCATCGATCGGCCCGGTCAAGGCGATGCTTACGGAACTGCCGCTCAGCGAGCTGGAAGCGTTCTTCGACGACAATCTGCTGGCGCCGGCGCATGGCCTGCCGATGCGGGCGCTGCTGCAAGCCTTTGCCGACGACCGCTCTATACCGCTATAGACTTCGCCATGATCAACCTGCCCCGCGACCGTATGGATCAAGTCGTCAAGCGTTTCGACATGCTCGAAGCGCAGATGTCTGCCGGGCCGGCGCCGGATGCCTATGTCAGGATGGCCTCCGAATATGCTGACATCCAGGAGATGGCGGCAAAGATCAGGACACTGCGCGCCGCCGAGCGCGAACAGGCCGATCTGGAGGCGATGCTCGCCGACAAGGGCACCGACGCCGAGATGCGCGCCTTGGCCGAGGCCGACCTGCCGGAGGTCAAAGATCGCATCGAGGCGCTGCAGAAGGACATCCAGATCCTGCTGTTGCCAAGGGATGCCGCCGACGACAAGAACGCCATCCTCGAAATCCGCGCCGGCACCGGCGGTGACGAGGCGGCGCTTTTCGCCGGCGACCTGTTTCGCATGTACGAGCGCTATGCCGCGGCGCGTGGCTGGCGTTTCGAGACGGTGTCGGCCAGCGAGGGTGAGGTCGGCGGCTACAAGGAAATCATAGCCACCGTTTCGGGCAAGGGCGTCTTTGCCCATTTGAAGTTTGAATCCGGCGTGCACCGGGTGCAGCGTGTGCCGACGACCGAGGCGGGCGGACGCATTCATACCTCGGCGGCGACGGTCGCGGTGCTGCCGGAAGCCGAAGAGGTCGATATCGAGATCAGGGCAGAAGACATCCGCATCGACACGATGCGCGCCTCGGGTTCCGGCGGCCAGCACGTCAACACCACCGATTCGGCCGTGCGCATCACCCATCTGCCGACCGGCATCATGGTGGTGCAGGCAGAGAAGTCGCAGCACCAGAACCGGGCGAAGGCCATGCAGATCCTGCGCGCCAGGCTCTACGACCTCGAGCGCAGCAAGGCGGACGAGGAACGTTCCGAATCGCGCAAGTCGCAGGTTGGCTCGGGCGACCGCTCGGAACGCATCCGCACCTATAATTTTCCGCAGGGTCGCGTCACCGATCATCGCATCAACCTGACGCTCTATAAGCTCGACCGGGTGATGATGGGCGAGCTCGACGAGATCATCGACGCGCTGATCGCCGATCACCAGTCGAAGCTGCTCGCCGATATCGGCATCGATGGCTGACAGCCTGCCCGCCACGCTTGCGCCGCTGCTGCGGGAGGCGCGAAACCGGCTTGCCGCAGCCGGGGTTGCGGATCCGGCGCTCGATGCCAGGCTGATCGTCGAGCATTTTTCCGGCACCAGTCGCACGCAGGCCGTCGCCGATCCCGGGCGAGCGGTCGATGCGGACGTGACGGCGGCAATCGAAGCCGCCTTGCGGCGGCGCATCGCCGGCGAGCCGGTACACCGGATCCTTGGCTACCGCGAATTCTACGGCTTGCGCCTTTCGCTTTCGCCGCAAACGCTGGAGCCACGGCCGGATACCGAAACGCTGGTCGAGGCGGTGCTGCCCTTCATCAAGGCAATGGCGGCACGCGAGGGCGGCTGCCGCATCCTCGATCTAGGGACGGGTGCCGGTGCCATCGCGCTGGCGCTGCTCAGCGCCGTTCCGGCCGCGACCGCCACCGGCGTCGACATTTCGCAGGAGGCGCTGGCCACAGCCATGCGTAATGCCGGGGAATTGGGGCTCGCCGGCCGGTTCACGCCGCTCAAATCCGACTGGTTTGAAAAAGTTTCTGGCCGGTACCATGTAATTGTCGCAAACCCTCCCTATATACCCTCAGACGACATTGGAAATCTGCAGGACGAGGTCCGCGGTTTCGATCCACGCCAGGCCCTCGATGGCGGCGTGGACGGTCTGAGCCCCTACAGGAAAATCGCCGCAGGAGCGGCAGCGTATTTGGAACTCCAAGGCAGGATTGCGGTCGAGATCGGCCATACGCAGCACCAACAGGTTACGGAGATATTCTCCGCGGCCGGGTACCGTTCGGTCGGGGCGTTTCGTGATCTCGGCGGAAACGACAGAGTTCTTGCGTTCGAACGGTGGAAGCCGTGATGCAGTGCGAAAAAAGCGCTTGGCAATACCGGGGAATGCGGCTAGGGTCGCCTTAACCGGATGAGACGAAGCAGGCAGTGCTCTTAGCGATTCGGTTTTCCTTGGAAATAGCTGCCTTCTTGCGCAAACGACGCCCAAGCTTCGTGCGGGAATCGTCCGGCAAGTGAAGTAACCGGAACAGGATGGCACGTGGCGCCAACGCAATTGATGCGGGCGAACGCCGGTGAAGGAACGAAACGGCTGGCCGCATGAGCGCCTCCGTTCGTGAAGAGTTTTTCGAAAATTTCAAAGTGAAGAGAGTCTAATGAGGCCACAACAGCAAAACAGGCGCATGCGCGGTCGCAACAACAATGGCGGCGGCGGCAACAACAATAACAACAACAATCGTAAGGGGCCGAATCCCCTGACGCGCAACTATGAGAGCAACGGCCCGGACGTGAAGATCCGCGGATCGGCTCAGCAGATTGCCGAGAAGTACGCAACCCTTGCCCGTGACGCGCAAAGCTCCGGCGACCGGGTGATGGCGGAAAACTATCTCCAGCATGCAGAGCACTATAACCGCATCATCGCAGCCGCTCAGGCGCAGATGCCGATCCAGAACGCGCAGCAGAATCGCGACGATTTCGACGATGACGGCGACGAGGATCGCGACGAGTTCGACAATGCCGGCAACAACAATGCCAACGAGGCTTCGGCTTCGGCCAATCACGGTGCTGGCCCGCAGCCGGTCATCGATGGCACGCCGGCCGAGCTGGCGCTGAACCAGGAAAACAGCCGCGACAATCGGGGCGGCCGCGATAACCGTGACGGCCGCGACAACAATAGCGGACGCCACCGCGACCGTCGCCCCAATGGCGGTTACGGCCAGAACGGCCAGCGCGGCGAATATGCCTCGCGCGGCGAGCAGGGTGGCCAGCGCGTCGAACAGCCACGGCGCGACGAGGTTCCGGCGCAGGCGGAGCCCGTGCCGGCCGCTGAGCCGGTCTTTGTGGGTGAGCCCGCACCGCAATTCGACAACCTTTCGCCGGCGGGTCTCGCCGCCCAGGCCGAGCTCAACGAAGCCGCTGCCGAAAACAGCCCGGCCCGCCGCCCCAGGCGTCCGCGTCGCCCGCGCCTCGATGTCGAACAGGCAAATGGCGGCAACGACAACGCCGGCCCTGACAGTGCCGAGACAAGCAATGCTGAAACTGGCAACACCGACGCTGGCAATGTCGATGCAGCGCCGGCTGAAGGCCCCGACGGTCAAGCTGTGATCGCAGACGTCGAGAATTGATCGAAAAAACGTTCAGCCGATCTCAGCGCATCCTTTACTCTAAAGAGCGTCGCGTTCGACCGGCCTCATACTACGCGTTTTAGGTTCTTGTTTTGATGCATGTCGTTATCGCAAAACCGCTGCACACTTTTGCGCGACATGCATAGACGGCGGAGAGAAATCTCCGCCGTTTTTGTTTTGCGCGCTCGGGATATTATGCGTCCGCCAGTGTCGAGGCGTCTTGAGGGTCCGTGGTTTGCGTCCCATATCTTGCGTGAACACAGGATCCGGCTCGAACGGGCGGGTCCGTCACCGCAATCTGATCCGGTGCCGCGAAGCGGGCCGGTGACGGAAGGAGACAGGCATGAATCTTGAAAAATATTCCGAGCGCGTGCGCGGCTTTATCCAGTCCGCGCAAACCATGGCGCTTTCCCGCAATCACCAGCAATTCACCCCCGAGCATATCCTCAAGGTCCTTGTCGACGACGACGAAGGCCTGGCTGCGTCACTGATCGAGCGCGCCGGCGGCAATGTCCGTGACGTCAAGCTCGGTGTCGAAACGGCACTGGAGGCAATGCCCAAGGTCGAAGGCGGCAATGGCCAGCTCTATCTGGCGCAGCCGCTGGCAAAGGTGTTTTCAACCGCCGAGGAACTGGCCAAGAAGGCCGGTGACAGCTTCGTCACCGTCGAACGGCTATTGCAGGCGCTGGCCATGGAAAAGTCGGCCAAGACCGCCGACATCTTGGCCAAGGCCGGTGTCACGCCGCAGGCGTTGAACCAGGTCATCAACGACGTACGTAAAGGTCGCACCGCCGATTCGGCGAGTGCCGAGCAGGGCTACGACGCGCTGAAGAAATACGCGCGCGATCTGACGGCGGACGCCCGTGCGGGCAAGCTCGATCCCGTCATTGGCCGCGACGACGAAATCCGCCGCACCATCCAGGTGCTGTCGCGGCGCACCAAGAACAATCCGGTGCTGATCGGCGAGCCCGGCGTCGGCAAGACGGCGATTGCCGAAGGGCTGGCGCTGCGCATCGTCAATGGCGATGTGCCGGAATCGCTCAAGGACAAGCAACTTATGGCGCTCGACATGGGGTCGCTGATCGCCGGCGCCAAATACCGCGGCGAGTTCGAGGAGCGGCTGAAGGCGGTGCTTTCCGAAGTCACGTCTGCCGCCGGCGGCATCATCCTGTTCATCGACGAGATGCACACCCTGGTCGGCGCCGGCAAGGCGGATGGCGCCATGGATGCGTCGAACCTGCTGAAGCCGGCCCTGGCACGCGGCGAGCTGCACTGCGTCGGCGCAACGACGCTCGACGAATACCGCAAGCATGTCGAGAAGGATGCGGCCCTCGCCCGCCGCTTCCAGCCGGTCTTCGTCAACGAGCCGACGGTCGAAGACACCGTCTCGATCCTGCGCGGATTGAAAGAGAAATACGAGCAGCACCACAAAGTGCGCATCTCGGATTCGGCACTGGTCGCGGCCGCAACCCTGTCCAACCGCTACATCGCTGACCGCTTCCTGCCGGACAAGGCGATCGACCTGGTCGACGAGGCCGCGTCGCGGCTCCGCATGCAGGTCGATTCGAAGCCCGAGGCGCTGGACGAGATCGACCGCCGCATCATGCAGCTCAAGATCGAGCGCGAGGCGCTGAAGGTCGAGAAGGACGATGCCTCGAAGGACCGGCTCGCCCGGCTCGAGAAGGAACTCTCGAACCTCGAGGAGGAATCGACCGAGCTGACTTCGAAATGGCAGGCCGAGAAGCAGAAGCTCGGGCTTGCCGCCGACCTCAAGAAGCAGCTCGACGAGGCGCGCAACGAACTTGCCATTGCCCAGCGCAAGGGCGAATTCCAGCGCGCCGGCGAACTTGCCTATGGCAAGATCCCAGAACTCGAAAAGCAGCTGAAGCAGGCCGAAGCCAGGGATGGCAAGGCCGGCATGGTCGAAGAAGTGGTCGGCCCCGATCACGTCGCCCATATCGTCTCGCGCTGGACGGGGATCCCGGTCGACAAGATGCTGGAAGGCGAGCGCGACAAGCTGTTGCGCATGGAAGACGAGATAGGCAAGCGCGTCGTCGGCCAGGGCGAGGCCGTGCAGGCGGTGTCGAAGGCGGTACGCCGTGCGCGCGCCGGCCTGCAGGACCCGAACCGGCCGCTCGGCTCGTTCATGTTCCTCGGGCCGACGGGCGTCGGCAAGACCGAATTGACCAAGGCGCTGGCCAGCTTCCTGTTCGACGACGAGAGCGCCATGGTGCGTATCGACATGTCGGAGTTCATGGAGAAGCACTCGGTCGCCCGGCTGATCGGCGCGCCTCCCGGCTATGTCGGCTATGAGGAAGGCGGCGCGCTGACCGAAGCGGTACGGCGCCGGCCCTATCAGGTCGTGCTGTTCGACGAGATCGAGAAGGCGCATCCGGACGTCTTCAACGTGCTGCTGCAGGTGCTCGACGACGGCCGGCTGACGGACGGGCAGGGCCGTACGGTCGACTTCCGCAATACGCTGATCATCATGACGTCCAATCTCGGCGCCGAATATCTCGTCAATCTTAGCGAGGACCAAGATGTCGATGTCGTGCGCGACGAGGTGATGAACGTCGTCAGGGCTTCGTTCCGGCCGGAATTCCTCAACCGCATCGACGAGGTGATCCTGTTCCACCGGCTGCGCCGCCAGGATATGGGCCAGATCGTCCAAATCCAGCTCAAGCGGCTGGAAAACCTGCTTGTCGACCGCAAGATATCGCTTTCGCTCGATCAGGAGGCGATCGACTGGCTGGCGGCCAAGGGTTACGACCCGGCCTATGGCGCGCGGCCGCTGAAGCGGGTGATGCAGAAGGAATTGCAGGATCCGCTGGCGGAAAAGATCCTGCTCGGCGAGATACTCGACGGCTCGACCGTCAAGGTCACCGCCGGCTCCGACCGCTTGAACTTCCGCTCGAAGCCGGCAGTCGTGGCAACCGAGGCGGCCGCCTGACTTCAAGCCAAGTGCCTGTTCCATCCCGATCGAATCGGGATGGAACTCCTATCTTCAATTTTGACCATGATCTTTTCCGAAAAATCGGCCGACCTTCGGTTGATGGTCTAACACCACTGGCGGGGCGCAGATGACGTTGGACGACTACAACAGTTTCTGCGCCTCGCTGCCTTCGACGACCCACGTCGTGCAGTGGGGCGGCGCCCATGTCTGGAAAGTCGGCAGCAAGGTGTTTGCGATCGGCGGCTGGAGTGAAGGCAAGGAGCCGTTCGTCACCTTCAAATGCTCCGATATCGCCTATGATGTGCTGAGGGAATAGGCGGGCCTTCGGCCGGCGCCGTATCTCGCCTCGCGCGGCATGAAATGGATCCAGCGCCGGACAAGCGAAAGCATGGATGATGAGGCGCTGAAGGATTATTTGCGCGAAAGCCACCGTCTTGTCGCGCTGAAGCTGACGAAGCAGGCACGCAAGGAATTGCGGCTCACTGTCGGTTGATCGGCCGGAAATCCGCCATCTTCATGCCCGGTTCATATTGGAACCTTATGGTTGACAACTGATTTGCCGTCGAAGGGGTTCGCCTGCCGCATCGGCCCGAAGATCGAATTCGATGTTCGGAAAGCACGATGCGGAGATTTAGGTATTGGAGCGACCTTTTCGCGTCCGAAAGGACGCGCGGCGCTCTGAGGGGACAACGCCGACGGCGGCATTTACGGACCGGAGAATCTTGGCCACCATGTTGCGCACCATCTTCACCCTTTCAGCGCTTGCTGCCGGGCTGCTGGCTTCTAATGCGATGGCCTCACCCCTGGCGGACACCGCGCCGGGGGTTGTTCGCGCTGCCGATGCGGGCGGCGTTCTGATCGCCCAGAACGGCAATCTCGATATCTACTACGACGCCAGGGGAAACCGCGTCATCGTCGATGCGGAGACCGGCAAGGTTATCGCCATCCAGCCGCCGCAAACCAGGCTCGACCGCCGCGCCTTGCGCCGCGAGCGCTTGCGCAATCTCGGACCGGTCGAGGACGACCGCTATTATCTCGACGACCCGCAGGACATGGCGCGTTACCGCCGCAGGCAGTTGGAAGACGAGGGCAGGATCATCGTGCCGCCTGCCGACGACTACGATTTTAATGGCGACAATTCGGTGGAAGCCTTCCCCGAAGCGCCACGGGATGACGGCTACGGCAACGATTATCCGGAGGCAGCGCAGCCGGTGAAGCCGCGCACTATCGAGCGCCAGCCGCTCAACGAGGCCTCGATCGAGCCGGTCGAGCCGACAGTGCCGAACGAGCAGGCGGCCTTACCGCCAGACACAGCCCCGCCGCCAAGCACTGGCGGCAAGACGGCGGTCGACCCGTCGCTTGCGCTCGGCGCCCGCGAGGACGTGGCGGCGCTGCAGGTGCTGCTCGACCGTGCCGGTGCGTCGCCCGGCGTCATCGACGGACGCTTCGGCTCGAATGTCGATAAGGCGCTCGCCGCCTATAACGAGATCACCGGCAGCAATCTGAAATCGACCGACGCGATCGGCATCCAGGCGGCCCTGGCGCAATCCGGCGGCGATGCCTTCGCCTCCTATACGATCACGCCCGAGGATGCGGCCGGCCCCTATGTCGCCTCGATACCGGAGGACTACAGCCAAAAGGCCCAACTCGATCGCATGGGCTACACGTCGGTACCCGAAGCGCTGGCCGAGCGCTTCCATATGGATGAAACCTATCTGAAATCGCTCAATCCGGAGGCCAATTTCAATCGTCCGGGCACCATCATCAAGGTTGCCAATTTCGGCAGGCTGGTGGCGACGCCGGTGGCGCGCATCATCGCCGACAAGGCCAACAAGCAGGTCCGCGCCTATGATGCGGCGGGCAAGCTGGTCGCGGCCTATCCGGCAACTATCGGCTCGTCGGACACGCCGTCGCCGTCCGGCACGCATACCGTGTCGCGTGTCGCATTGGATCCGAATTACACCTACAACCCGAACATCAATTTCAAGCAGGGCGAAAACGACAGGATCCTGACCATCCCGCCGGGGCCGAACGGCCCGGTCGGCTCCGTCTGGATTGCGCTCGACAAGCCGACCTACGGCATTCACGGCACGCCGGACCCGTCCAAGATCGGCAAGACCGAAAGCCATGGCTGCGTGCGGCTGACCAATTGGGACGCGCGCGAGCTTGCCAAGATCGTGACGCCCGGCGTGACGGTGGAGTTCGTCGAGTAGGGTATGTTGATATTCAGGTGATGCCGGCCTGCAAACGGCGGCTTCCTGCGCTTCCGGTGCTCACGTACCCAAAAGTACGCTCCGCTCCGGTTCTCGGAAGCCACCATTTTCGGCTCGGCCTGACCTGAATCTCAACACACCCTAAAGCGGACAGGCGTCGCTCCATTCACCCGATGACCTTGCGCAGCAGTGGCGCGCGCAGCGCTGCCGCGTAGATCAACTGCACCACCAGGATGAAGCCGACGCTGAGCAACGGGCTAACCAGGCAGAGTGCAGCGCCGACCGCCCACAGGATCTGCGCCTTGACGATGCGCAGATAGACCGTTCGGGTGGTCTCCGCGTCGACACCTTCGGCAAGGAAGCCGTTTTTGTCCGCATAGCGCCAACTGGCGAGCAGCGTCAGTCCCAGCATAAAAAGATTGAGCCAGTAGACGAGCACCGCAGTCCTAAATTCAAGGAAGTCGGCCAAAAGATCGGTCGAGAACGGCAGCAAGGCGATGAAGCCGAGGAAGCAGAGGTTCAGCGTGGCAAGCCGCCGGTCGGATTTTGCAATCAGCCCGTGCTGCGCCTGCTGGCCGAACCAGAAGATGGTCAGCGTCAGGAAGCTGAGCGCATAGGTCAGAAAACGCGGCGCCAGTGCTGTGATCGCGGCGATCAACTCGCTTTCGGAATGCACCGTTTCATGCGCCGGCACCCTGATCTCGAGAACGATCAGGGTGAGCGCGATGGCGAACACGCCGTCGGTGATGCCGACGACGCGCCCGCGTCCTTCCGCCGACGGTTCGAGCGGTCGTTTCATGCGGTATTTCCCCGTTGTCTGTAGCGCTGCGAGAAGCTTAGCACGGCATCTAACGTTTGCACCCGGATCGGCGTGACCCTGCCTGTGTGGCCCGGTTCGGGCTGGTTTCAACGAGAACAGCCTGCTGGCCGGTTGTCGCCGGCGTGGGGGCGGTCTAGGTAAGGCGGCATGCACACGCCAACCAAAGTCGGTACCGGCGCCGTTCCCCTGACCGGCTCACTTCCGGCCGATACGTTCTGTCCGCAGGCGCAGCGGCGGTTCGTGCTGATCGCCGCGATCCTGGCTTCCGCGCTCGGCTTCATCGACGGATCGGTCCTGGCCATTGCGACGCCGGCGATCCGCCTCGACCTCGGCGCCAGCCTTGCCGAGGCACAATGGATTTCCAATGCCTATGCATTGACGCTTTCAGCCCTCATTCTCGTCGGCGGCGCCGCCGGCGATCGCTTCGGCCTGCGCCACTCCTTTGTCGCCGGCATCGTCCTGTTCATCGCCGCCTCGCTCGCCTGCGCGTTGGCGCCTAACCCGGCGGTGCTTATTGCGTTTCGGGCTATCCAGGGTGTCGGCGCGGCCATCATGGTGCCGGGCAGCCTGGCCATTATCGCCAAAGCCTATCCAAAAAAGGAACGCGGGCGGGCGATCGGCATCTGGGCCGCGGCATCGGCACTGACGACGGCGCTCGGCCCGGTGCTGGGCGGCTTCGTGCTGTCGGCATTCGGCGACGGCATCTGGCGGGCGATCTTCGCCATCAATCTGCCGCTCGGTCTTATCTCGATCTATCTTCTGCTGGCCAAGGTCCCTGCCGACGCGCCGGCGGAAAAGCGCAGCCTCGATCTCGGCGGCGCTGCACTCGCCATATTGGCGTTCGGAGCTCTCGCTTACGGCCTGACCTCGATGAGCGGCGAGGGAGAGGGGCTGATGTCCGGCCCGAGTATTGCCGCCGGTGCGGTTTTGCTCGTCGTGTTCATCCTCTTCGAGCGCCGGCGGCGCGAGCCGATGATCGACCTGTCGCTGTTTCGGATCGGCGCGTTCGCGGGCGCCAATGTGGCGACCTTCTTCCTTTATTTCGCGCTGTCGGCCAATCTGTTCTATCTGCCGATGCTCATGATCGCCGGATGGGGGCTGAGCGCGGCCGAGGTCGGTTTCATCTTCCTGCCGCTGTCGGCATTGATCGCATTGTTGTCCGGACCGGTCGGCCAGTGGTCCGACCGCATCGGGCCTCGCTTTCCGGTCGCCAGCGGCAGTCTGGTTGTGGCTCTTGCCTTTGCCGGGCTTGCCTTGCTGGCCTATTGGGGGATCCACAATTTCTGGTTGGGGGTGTTCCCGCTGATGACGCTGATGGGGTTCGGCATGGCGCTGGTGGTGTCGCCGCTCTCGACCGCCATCATGACGGCGGTCGAGGACAAGGATACGGGTGCCGCCTCGGGCATCAACAACGCCGTCTCGCGCATCGGCGGCCTGATCGCCGTGGCGGCGATGGGATCGCTGGCGGCCTGGGTTTATGCTGGCGTGCTCGGCATCGGTGCCGGCCCCGGGATTCCGGGCTTCGGCGAACCGCCGCCCGCCGGCCTGGCGCCCGGCCTCGACGCGGCACGACTTGCCGCCAGCGACGCGGCATTCGCGGCCGTTGCCGCGGTGACCGCGCTGCTTTGCCTGCTTTCGGCAATCATCGCGTGGACGACGGTTTCCGGCGAGCGGCTGCCATGGGCGCGCGACACGGCGAATCAGCAGAGCTGACGACGAAAACGTCGACTCAGCCTTCGATCTTGGCGCTCGCTACCTTCAACTGATTGCTGTCTTCCTGCTTGAGCAGGTCGTCGATGCGTTCGCGCTCGCGCTTGAAGGCGACGAGGTCGTCGCCCTTCAGCGTCTTGCCGACCGGCAGGCGGACGCGCATCGAATCGACCTTGGTGCCGTTGACGATCAGTTCGTAATGAAGATGCGGACCGGTGGAGAGGCCGGTTGAGCCGAGATAGCCGATAACCTGACCCTGGCGAACGCGAACACCCGGCTCGATGCCCTTGGCAAAGGCGCTCTGGTGATTGTAGGACGTCTCGTAGCCATTTGCGTGACGCAAGATGATCTGCTTGCCATAGCCGCCGGCCCAGCCGGCCTTTTCGACAACGCCATTGCCTGCGGCAATGATCGGCGATCCCACGGGAGCTGCCCAGTCGGTGCCGGTATGCATTTTCACATACCCCAAAATGGGGTGGCGCCTGGCACCGAACCCGGACGTAAATCGGCCATTGGGCAGGGGATTGCGCAGCAGAAACTGCTGGGCGCTGCTGCCGTTTTCGTCGAAATAGTCGGTGCTGCCGTCCTGAATCTGGAAACGGTAGAAATTTCGCGTCGTGCCGCCGAAAGTCGCGGAGACGTAGAGGAGCTCCGACTCGTCGGAGGCCTGGTCGTCGCCATCCGGCTGCGAGAACAGCACCTCGATGCGGTCCGTGGGATTGAGGCGCGACTGGAAGTCGACACTGGATGCCAGCAACTTGATCAGCCGCTGCGTCATCGCCTTGGACATGCCGTAGGAATAGGCGGTGCGGTAGATGCCGTCATAAACGTTCGGCAGATTGCCACGCACCACGGGGGCAGGCGAATCGTCGAACGCCGTCAGCAATTCGGGATTTGGCTCCGGCTCCTGCGCCGGCACGTACTGGTCGTGGTCGTCGAGCGCGATGGTGACGATGTGCTGGGTCCTGTCGT